>NZ_JBFBKQ010000002.1:0-33188 GCF_040686595.1 Arthrobacter sp. NPDC080082
GCTGTGTGGTGGCGCCCCCCCCCCCCCCCCCGGGGGGTTGTGTCCCAACCCCCCACCCCCCCCCCCCCGGCTCCGACAGGCCCGATGCCACTCCCGGGGCGGCAGAAACCGAACGGCTTCGCTGTTTTCCCACCTTTGTCGTCGCGTTACTAGACTTGTAGAAGTCGAAAGAGGTTTTGAAATGTTTGAGTCCGTACAGGGGCTGTTGGATGAGCACGCTGCTATCCAGGCGCAGCTCGGGGATCCTGCTGTGTATGCCGACCAGAAGCTGGCCCGGAAGCTGGGGCGGCGGTCCGCGCAGCTGAACGGCATCGTGGAGGCCTACCACCGCTGGGAGGCACTCAACGATGACCTGGCCGCGGCGAAGGAGATGGCTGCCGAGGATCCCGAGTTCGCGGCCGAGGTGCCCGAGCTGGAGGAGTCCCTTGAGACGGCCGCCGCCAAGCTGCGCCGCCTGCTGATCCCGCGCGACCCGGACGACGCCCGCAACGTGATCCTCGAGGTCAAGGGCGGCGAAGGCGGCGACGAGGCCGCCCTGTTCGCCGCCGACCTGCTGCGGATGTACAGCCGCTACGCGGAATCCCGCGGCTGGAAGACCGAGATCATCTCGGCCACCGAGTCGGACCTGGGCGGTTACAAGGACGTCCAGATGGCCGTCAAGGGCAACTCCAACGACCCCGCCGAAGGCGTCTTCGCCCGGCTTAAGTTCGAAGGCGGCGTCCACCGCGTCCAGCGTGTGCCCGTCACCGAATCCCAGGGCCGGATCCACACCTCCGCCGCCGGCGTCCTGGTGCTGCCCGAGGTGGACGAGCCCGAGGAACTGGAAATCAACCAGAACGACCTCAAGATCGACGTCTACCGTTCCTCCGGCCCGGGTGGCCAGTCTGTGAACACCACCGACTCCGCGGTGCGCATCACCCACCTTCCCACCGGCATCGTCGTCGCGATGCAGAACGAGAAATCCCAGCTGCAGAACCGCGAGGCCGGCATGCGCGTACTCCGCGCCCGCATCCTGGCCCACCAGCAGGAGCAGATCGACGCCGAGAACTCGGCGCAGCGCAAGTCGCAGATCCGCACCATGGACCGCTCGGAGCGCATCCGCACCTACAACTACCCGGAAAACCGGATCGCGGACCACCGCACCGGCTACAAGGCGTACAACCTCGACCAGGTGATGAACGGCGACCTGGAACCGGTGATCCAGTCCGCCATCGAGATGGACGAACAGTCCCGCCTCGACGCCATCGGCGACTAGCGCCCCGGCGCGACCATCCGACGAGACTGATGACCGACCACGATGACGCCTGATCCCGCACAGAGCCTCGCCGACGCCGTCCGCGGGGCGACGGCGGTGCTGGCCGCCGCCGGCGTGCCGAGCCCCAAGGTCGACGCGGAGCTCCTCGCGGGCCACCTCCTGGGCGTCGGGCCGGGGCGGCTCCGCGCCCTCCTGCTCGGCGACAGTCCGGCCCCGGAGGGGTACGCGGATCTTGTGGCCGAACGCGCGCGCCGGATCCCGCTGCAGCACATCACCGGGGTGGCGCATTTCCGCTACCTCGAACTCGCCGTCGGCCCCGGAGTCTTCATCCCGCGTCCGGAGACCGAGTCCGTGGTCCAGTTGGTCATCGATTGGCTGGCGGCGCCAGGCCGGCCCGCCAGGCCCAAGGTGGCGGACCTCGGCACCGGCTCGGGGGCGATCGCCGGGTCGATTGCGCACGAGGTCCCCGGCGCGGAGGTGCACGCGGTCGAATACAGCGAATTCGCGCACGCCTGGGCGGCGAAGAACCTGCTCCCACTGGGGGTCCGGCTGGTCCGCGGCGACCTGCGCGACGCGCTGCCGGAGCACGATGGAACGTTCGACGTCGTCGTGTCCAACCCGCCGTACATCCCGGCCGAGGCGGTGCCCAACGAACCCGAGGTGGCCCTGCACGATCCGCCCGAGGCGCTGTACGGCGGGGGAGCGGACGGCATGGAGCTCCCGGCGGCGGCCGCGGCGTCCGCCGCGCGGCTGCTGGTCCCCGGCGGCTACTTCGTGATGGAGCACGCCGAGGTGCAGGCCGGCTGGATCGCCCGGATGATGGAATCCACCGGCCACTGGACCGGCATCACCACCCATCTTGACCTCAATGGCCGGGAGCGGGCCACCAGCGCCCGGCGCCTGGCAAGCCCCACCGGCGGCGCGGACCGCGAAGCCCAGCCCGGAATGAAAGGATAGGCCAGTGACCACTAGCTACGATTGCAACGATGCGGCCCAACGCGCGGCCGGACTGGAACACGCCCAGAAGGCGATCCGCGAGAACAAATGCGTCGTCCTGCCCACCGACACGGTGTACGGCATCGGCGCGGACGCCTTCTCGCCGATGGCCGTGACCCTGCTGCTGGCCGCCAAGGGCCGCAGCCGGCAGATGCCGCCGCCGGTCCTGATTCCGCGGCTGAATGCCCTCGACGGCCTGGCCACCGAGGTTCCCGCGGAGGCCCGCAAACTGGCCGAGGCCTTCTGGCCCGGTGGCCTGACCCTTATCCTGCACGCCCAGCCCTCCCTCGACTGGGATCTCGGGGAGACCAAGGGCACCGTCGCGCTGCGCCTGCCGGCCGACGACGTCGCCCAGGACCTGCTCACGCTGACCGGGCCGCTGGCGGTCTCCTCCGCCAACCGCACCGGCCGGCCTGCCGCGCAGACCGCCGCCGAGGCCGAGGCGATGCTCGCCGAGTCCGTGGAGGTCTACCTTGAGGGCGGCCGCCGTCCCGTGGACGGCGAGGCCGAGTCCGCCCCGTCGACCATCATCGACGCGACGTCGCTGCCGCTGCGCGTGGTCCGGCAGGGCGCCATCAGCCTGGAACGGATCCGCGAGGTGGTGCCCGGCGTGCTCGGGGCCGGCGAGCAACCGGCGGCCGCGGAAGACGCCGCCAAGCCGGCTGCCGAGTCGCCCGCAGAAACCCCGGAGGCCTAGAGTGCAGCCCAAAGTTGCCGTCGCGGCCGTCACCTTCAACCGCCACGAGGAACTCGCCCTGCTGCTGAAGGGCCTCGCCGCACAGACGGCCCCGATCCACTCGATCGCCCTGGTGGACTCCGGCACGGACCCGGCCGACCGGCTGGTGGCCGAGCAGGGCATGGACAACATCAACTACCTGCGCTCCGAGGCGAACCTCGGCGGAGCCGGCGGCTTCGCCTACGCGATCCTGGCCGCCATGGCCTCCGGCGCGGAGTGGATCTGGATGATGGACGACGACGGGCACCCGGAGGACGCCAGCTGCCTCGAGGAGCTCCTCAAGGCCGCCGACGAACACGGGCTGGACATCATCAGCCCCCTGGTCGCGGCCACGGCCGATCCCAACCGGCTCTCCTTCAACTTCCGGATCAACGGCCTGCTCACCAACGACCGGTCCCGCCTGGCCCCGATGGGCTACCTGCCGGACATGGTCCACTTCTTCAACGGCGCCCTGATCCGCGCCGAGGTCTTTTACACGATCGGCATTCCGGACGTGAAGTTCTTCATCCGCGGCGACGAGGTCGACTTCCTGTCCCGGGTCAAGAAGGCCGGGCTCAAGTACGGCACCCTGGCCACCGTCGCCGTCCAGCACCCCGCCACCTGGACCGAGATGAAGCCGGTCTTCGGCGGCTTCATCACCCCGGTCATTCCGGAAGGCAACTTCAAGCGGTACTGCTACTTCCGCAACCGTGGCTACCTGACCCGGAAATACCGCAACCTGCGCTGGTTCGGCGCGGACGTGGTCGGCTTCCCGTACTACTTCCTGAAGGCCGGTGACCTGAAGGGGCTGGCACACTGGTTCCGCGCCTACTCCACCGGGTTCATGGGCAAGGGCTTCGGCGCACCCGCGGACCTGATGGCCCGGAACGGCTAGGCGGCGTGGAGAAGCTCTACGCCGTCGTCGTCACCTACAACCGGGCGGAGTTCCTGGCGAACCTGCTGGACTCCTTCGCCAGGCTCGACACGAAACCCGAGGGAATCATCGTCGTCGACAACGCCAGCACGGACGGCACCGCCGCGGTGGTCGACCGGGCCAGGACCGCGGGCGACCTTCCCCTGCAGTACGAGCGGCTGGAGACCAACGCCGGGGGAGCCGGCGGTTTCTCCCGTGGCGTCGAACTCGCGCTGGCGGCCGGCGCCGAATGGCTCTGGCTGATGGACGACGACGTCGAGGTCCTCCCCGGGGCTGTCGACGCGCTGGCGAGGTTCACGCCGGACTACTCATGCATCGTGGGACGCCGCTACGACGCCAACGGCCAACCCTTTTTCTGGCAGCACCACTTCGTCGACGCCCTCGGCGTCTTCCTCCCGGTATCCCGCGACGTGTTCAAGCACTCCGACGTCTTCCGCACCAACGTGGGCAACTTCGAGGGCATGCTGATCAGGGCGTCCGTGGCGCGCGAGATCGGCCTTCCCGATCCGCGCTTCTTCATCACCTGGGACGACGCCGTCTACGGCTGGCTCGCCGCGCAGCGCACGCCGGTGGTGTACGTCAATGCGTTCGTGATCCGGAAGGTGCGGGCGCAGCGCCAGGTGGACCTCGGCCTGCGCCACCTCAACGATTCCTCCGACCTGAGCCGGCGCTACGTGATGCGCAACCGCGGCCACGTCGCCCAGTACCTCCGGGCCCACGGCCGGTACAACCGTGCAGGATTCGCGGCCGGAACGGCGCTGACCTTCGGCAAGGAAATCGCCCGCCTGGTCCTCGTCGAACGCACCCTCACGGGGGTCGCTGCGCTCTGGCAGGGATGGCGCGAATCGCGCGAAATCCTTCGCGACCGGGCCTGGAAACCCATGCCGCCGCTGCCCGCAGATGCGGGCCGCGGGAACGAAACGGCTTAGTATCGTTCTAGGTTCCGCGCTGTCCGACAGTCCCGCGCGGGTACTTTTTTGACCCAGGCGCCTTGCCGCCGCAGTACTGGAAGTCGGTTGCACACTCTGTTGACTACGAAATCTGAACCTCGAGAATCCGAGCAGATCCGGGACGAAAAGCCGGCCCTCTGGATCTGGATCCAGCTCATCCTGGACTCCATGTCCTGGGTGGTGGCCGTGATCCTGGCCCTGCTGCTGCGCTACGAGATGGGGATCCGCGTCGAGCAGTTCGCCGGTGCCGCCGTGATCGCGGCGATCGCCGTCGTCGTCCAGGTGCTGACCGGCTACGCCCTGGCCCTCTACCGCGGCCGCTACCCGTTCGGAAGCTTCCAGGAGGCGCGGGCCCTGGTCTTCGTCACCGTGATCGTCGCCGCCTCCATCACCGCCAGCCTGCTGGTGCTCTACGAAGCCATCAACATTGGCCGCAGCGTCGGCCTGATCGCGTTCCCGTTCGCCTGCCTCTTCATGGGTGCCGCCCGCTACGCCAAGCGGCTGTACGTCGAGAGCCGCACCCGGCCCGGCGACGGCGCGCAGAACACCCTCATCTACGGCGCCGGCTTCCTCGGCAACTCCCTCCTCACCCGGATGATCCAAGATCCGGAGTCCCCGTACTTCCCGGTGGGCCTGATCGATGACGATCCTGCCAAGAAGCACCTCCGGCTCTCCGGCGTCCAGGTCCAGGGCCGCGGCGAAGACCTTCCCGCCATCATCCGGCGCACCCGCGCCACGGTCCTGGTGCTGGCCTTCGCCAACGTCGAGGCGTCCGTGGTGCGGCGCATTTCCGACGCCGTCGCCGGCCTGAACATCCGGGTGCTGGTGCTGCCGCCGCTGCGGGACATGCTCGGCGGCTCCGCCCCCGCCGGGTTCTCCGACTTCCGCGACGTCGCCGTGGAGGACCTCATCGGCCGCCGCCCGGTGGACATCAAGGTCGACGAGATCGCCGGGTACATCAAGGGCAAGCGTGTGCTGGTCACCGGCGCCGGCGGTTCGATCGGCTCCGAGCTCTGCCGCCAGATCATGCCGTTCGGCCCCGCCGAGCTGATCATGCTCGACCACGACGAGACCGGACTCCAGCAGACCCAGATCTCCATCACCGGCCGCGGCCTGCTGGCCGGCCGGGACACCGTGCTGGCGAACATCCGCGACGGTGAGGCCCTGAAGGAGATCTTCACCGACCGCCGTCCGGAGGTGGTCTTCCACGCGGCCGCACTCAAGCACGCGCCGCTGCTGCAGCAGTATCCGGTCGAGGCCTGGAAGACCAACGTCTGCGGCACGCTGAACGTCCTGCAGGCCGCCCGGAGTGCCGGGGTCTCCCACTTCGTGAACATCTCCACGGACAAGGCCGCGAACCCCACCACCGCCCTGGGCCACTCCAAGCGCGTCGCGGAGAAGCTGACCGCCTGGATGGCGGGCCAGACCGGCGGCAGGTTCGTCTCCGTCCGCTTCGGCAACGTCATGGGCAGCCGCGGATCCATGCTTCCGCTCTTCACCGAGCAGATCCGCGTCGGCGGTCCGGTGACCGTGACCGATCCCGAGGTCACCCGCTTCTTCATGACCATCCCCGAGGCCTGCCAGCTGGTCATCCAGGCCGGAGCCATCGGCGCTGGCGGCGACGTGCTGATCCTGGACATGGGCGAACCGGTCAAGATCCTTGACGTGGCACAACGCATGATCGCCATGTCCGGCAAGAAGGTGGAGATCATCTACACCGGGCTGCGGCCGGGGGAGAAGCTGCACGAGGAGCTCGTGGGCACCGGCGAGCTGGACCAGCGGCCGCTGCACCCGAAGATCTCGCACACCCGCGCCACCGAACAGGACCCGGCCACGCTGGACCTCGGAGTCTGGCTGAAACGCTGCGAGGCCGAACAGGGCGCCAGCATCGCGGAGATCCCCGACGACGAGTCGGACGAGACGGGACCGATCAGAATCGTCCGGGTCGCCTCGTGACCGCCCTGCTGGTCACCGCCGCCGTCACGCTCCTGGCCAGCTTGCTGCTGCCCTATGCGGTGAAGCCCTGGCTGATCCGGCTCGGCGTGGTGGACGTGCCGTCCGCGCGGTCCTCGCACGTGAAGACCACCATCCGTGGGATGGGCCTGGCCGCGGCGCTGGCCACCGCGGCCGGCTACGGGGTGGCCGTCCTTACCGGCGCCGTCACCGTCAACCGTGCGGTGTTCGCCGTCGTGCTGCTGATCATCGGCGCGTGTGCCGCCGTCGGCTGGACCGAAGACCTGCGCGGGCTCTCCATCCGCGGCCGTGCCGGAGCCCAGCTGGGCATCGGGGCCGCGGGCTCGGCGGTGCTGATCGTCATGACGGGCCAGTCCTTCTGGTGGCTGCCGCTCGCCGCCGTCGCGGTCGCCGCCTACGTCAACATCGCCAACTTCATGGACGGCATCAACGGCATCTCCGGGTTGCACGGCGTCACCGTGGGCGCCGCCTACGCGGCCGCCGGGTCCCTCTCGGACCAGCCCTGGCTCACCGCCGGCGGCGCCATCCTGGCCATGGCCTTCCTCGGCTTCCTGCCCTGGAACCTGGGCCGGGGCTCGGTGTTCCTCGGCGACGTCGGCAGCTACCTTCTCGGCGCCTCCGTGGCCGCCCTCGCCATTGCTGGCTTCTTCACCGGCGTGTACGTCGAGTACGTGCTCTCGCCCATCCTGGTGTATGTGGCGGATACCGGCTACACGTTGCTGCGCCGGATCAAGGCGGGGGAGCGGTGGTACGCCTCTCACCGCGAGCATGTCTACCAGCGGCTGACCGACGTCGGCTTCTCGCACCTGCAGTCCTCCGCCGCTGTCACCGTCTGCACCGCTGCCGTGATCGTCCTCGGCTTCACCGCTGCGACGGCGCCGCTGCCCGTCGTGGCGCTCTGCGTCGCGGCCAGCCTGGCGGTGCTGGTACTGTACGTCGCCAGCCCGGACCTCATCCGCCGCTACCGCCGCAAATCCAAGGTCACCCGCCTCCCCGTGGCCTAGCCATGTTCTATCTCGTGTAGAATTCAGGGGCGGACTTCTCCGCACCCCCGCCCTTACCGCCAGCGACGATTGGGATCCCATGACCTCCAACGCCGAGCCCGGACGCACGCCCGGCCGCGGACGCGTCGGCGTTTCTGGACCCACCACGTCACTCTGGCTGCGCCTGCTGGCGCTCAGTTCGGTGACGGCCGCCGCAGCACTGGTGGTGACGGCCGTTCCGGCCTGGATCTTCAACGGCGGCTTCGGTGCCCTCTCCAGCGCCTTCGGCGGTGTCCTGGTGATGGCGTTCTTCGCCATCAGCCTGCTGGTCGGACACTTCGTCGGCCGGAACAATCCCTCCGGGGCGATCGGCATGTTCGTCGCCACTTACTTCATCAAGGTCGTCGGCTTCGCCGTCGTCCTGTTTGTCCTGGGTGCCCCGGATTGGCTGCACGCCCGCTGGTTCCTGATCGGCGCCGTCGTCACCGTCGTTGCCTGGCAGGCCGCCGAGATCATCGGCTTCAGCAAGGCCCGGCTGCAGATCTACAACGACCCCGACTCCACGGAAGGCGGACCCCATGCCGGACCGTAAAGAGCGAGACGAGAACACCCCCCGGAAGCCGCGAGGCACCACCGGTGCGCCCGGCGTATCAAAGGACGGCGACGACGGCGGATACAACGCCGGGATCGCAGTGTTCAGCTACATCGTTGGCGGAATCATCGTCTGGAGTTTGATAGGGTGGGGTCTGGATAATCTGTGGGGAACCCGCTGGATTGTGCTCGCAGGCGCCCTGCTTGGAGCTGCGGGAGGGTTCTATCTTTCTCATATGCACGGCCTCACCAGCCACCGGTCTACGGCTGGCGAAGACGGCGCTGCAGGTGGCCCGTCCAAGGACGCGGAACAGTAATGCCAAAAAATTTCAGAGGGGGACTGGTTGGCAGCAATGCCGTCGCTCCCCGCCCAACGCCCAATGATGGACACTGCAGAGAGGAAACGCGTTGATCGCGCTTGCGCTCCCGGCCCAAGATTCAGGAGAGTTTACTCCTCCCGGAATTGAACAAATGCACCTGCCGGCAATCCTGCCCTGGGGTGCTGCCGAAGGATTCTCCAAGCAGATGCTGCTGGTGATCCTCTCGGTCGTCATTATCGCCACCTTCTTCGTGCTGGCCGCGCGGAAGCAGCAGCTCGTTCCGGGCAAGCTGCAGTTCGCCGGCGAGGCCGCCTACGGTTTCGTCCGGAACGGCATCGCCAAGGACATCATCGGCGGCAAGGACTTCATCAAGTACGTCCCGCTGCTGTTCAGCCTGTTCTTCTTCATCCTGGTGAACAACATCTACGGCGCCATCCCGGTGATCCAGCTCCCGAGCTTCTCCCACGTCGGCGGCGCCTACGTGCTGGCGGCCATCGTCTACGTGACCTGGATTGCCATCGGCATCAAGAAGAACGGCCTGAAGTACTTCAAGCTGGCCACGGTCCCCAGCGGCGTGCCGGTCTACATTCTTCCGATCGTTATCCCGATCGAGATCATCTCCAACTTCCTGGTCCGCCCGGTGACGCACAGCCTCCGTCTGTTCGCCACCATGCTGGCCGGCCACCTGATCGTGATGATCGCCGGTTCCGGCATCGAGTTCCTGGTCATGCAGGAGAACGTCCTGCTCAAGGGCGCCTCGGTTCTGGTCCTCGCCGGCTCGCTGGCGATGTACATGCTGGAGGCGCTGATCATGGCGCTGCAGGCGTACGTCTTCACGCTGCTGACCGCGATCTACATCGAAGGCGCACTGCACGCCGACAGCCACTAAGGCTCCAAAAGACTTCCCCTCCGGGGGATGAAGCAACCCAAACAACCTGCCACACGGGTGGCATCTTGAAAGGAAGAAAAATGGAAGGCTCCATCAACGGCTCCCTCAACCTCATCGGCTACGGCCTCTCCGCCATCGGCGGTGGTATCGGTGTGGGTCTCGTGTTCGCTGCTTACATCAACGGCGTTGCACGTCAGCCGGAAGCCCAGCGCGTCCTGCAGCCGATCGCATTCCTCGGCCTCGCGCTGACTGAAGCCCTCGCCATCCTCGGCCTGGTCTTCGCATTCGTTCTCAAGTAAACCTTCAGAACACCAGCGAACATCCAGAACCGAGTAGATAAGGACGGGTGAAATATGAAGCAGCTGATCATCTCAGCCGCCAGCGAGGCCGGGTCAAACCCCCTCGTTCCCAACATCTGGGAAATGTTTGTCGTCCTCGTAGGCTTTGCTGTCCTCCTTTACATCGTGACGAAGTACGTTGTCCCGATGTTCGAGAAGAACTTCGCAGAGCGTGCCGAGGCGATTGAGGGCGGCATTGCCAAGGCCGAAAAGGCCCAGGCTGAGGCCACTGCGGCACTCGAAGAGTACAAGCAGCAGCTGACGGATGCCCGCACCGAGGCCAACCGCATCCGCGAGGAAGCCCGTGCCGAAGGCGCCCAGATCCTGGCGGATCTGAAGGAGAAGGCAGCTGCCGAGTCTGCCCGCATCACCGCCCAGGCACACGCCCAGATCGAATCCGAGCGCCAGGCGGCCGTTGTGTCGCTGCGCGCGGAGGTCGGCACGCTGGCCACCACGCTGGCAAGCCGGATCGTCGGCGAGGCCCTCACCGACGATGCACGTTCGGCCCGCGTGGTCGATCGTTTCCTGGCAGATCTGGAGAACCAGAGCGCAGGTGCAGCTAAGTAATGGCAGGTGTATCGAGCGAATCGCTGACCGCGGCACTCGCCGCGTTGGAGCCCACGCTTCCCAACGCGTCGCTGCAGTTGGCTAAGGAACTCTTCGGAATCCTGGGAACGGTGGACAGCTCCGCTGGCCTGCGCCGCGCCCTGACCGACCCGTCCCGCACCGGCAGCGAGAAGTCGGCGCTGGTCACGCAGCTGTTCAGCGGAAAAGTCTCCGCTGACGCCGTGCAGATCGCGAGCGGACTGGCCGGCTCACGCTGGGCATCGGCCCGCGACATCGGCGATGCACTCGAGACCCTGGCCGCCACGGTGGTCATTGCCGTTGCTGAAAACAAGTCGGCAGTCTCTGCCTCGGGCCTCAGCGGACTGGAGGAGCTGGAGAACGACCTCTTCAGCTTCAACCAGGCCGTCGACGCCAGCCACGAGGTTCAGCGTGCCTTGTCCGAGCCGCAGGCGAGCCAGGCAGCCAAGGCTGCCCTTGCCGCCAAGCTCGTCCCCGGTGCCAGCGAGGAGGCCAAGGTCCTCATCGGCCAGGCCGTCGCGCAGCCCCGAGGACTCAAGGTCACCCGGCTCGTCAGCCGTTTTGCGGAGCTTGCAGCCAAGCGCCAGCAGCGCTGGATTGCCACGGTCAGCGTCACCCGTCCGCTGACGGAGGCCCAGACCGGCCGGCTGCAGACGGCGCTCAACGCCCTCTACGGCCGCGAGCTGAAGCTCAACATGAACATTGACCCGGCACTGATCGGTGGAATCCGGATCCAGGTAGGCGACGAAGTGGTTGACGCTTCGGTCCTCGCCCGCCTGGGCCAGCTCCAGCGACAGCTTGCCTAGTCAGCCGGACAAGCACAACTTACCGACAAGAAACCCCGGTCATCGTGAGCAACGATGATCACGAAAACAGGAGAGCAGGGACTGCAGATGGCCGATTTGACCATCAACGCCGACGACGTCCGTAATGCGTTGAACGAGTTCGCGGCGTCCTACGAACCCGGTAACGCAGAGCGCGTAGAGGTTGGCCGTGTAACGACCGCAGGTGACGGCATCGCCCGTGTTGAGGGCCTCCCCTCGGTCATGGCGAACGAGCTGCTTCGCTTCGAAGACGGCACGCTGGGCCTCGCCCAGAACCTCGACGTCCGCGAGATCGGCGTCATCGTCCTCGGTGACTTCAAGGGCATCGAAGAAGGCCAGGAAGTGCACCGCACCGGACAGGTTCTGTCCGTACCCGTGGGCGACGCCTTCCTCGGCCGCGTGGTTGACCCGCTGGGCCAGCCGATTGACGACCTCGGCGAGATCAAGGCCGAGACCACCCGTGCCCTGGAACTCCAGGCCCCGGGCGTGACCCAGCGCAAGTCGGTCCACGAGCCGATGCAGACCGGCCTGAAGGCCATCGACGCGATGATCCCGATCGGCCGCGGCCAGCGTCAGCTGATCATTGGTGACCGCCAGACCGGCAAGTCCGCCATCGCGATCGACACCATCATCAACCAGAAGGCCAACTGGGCTTCCGGCGATGTGAACAAGCAGGTCCGCTGCATCTACGTCGCCATCGGCCAGAAGGCGTCCACCATCGCGGCGGTCCGCCAGACCCTTGAGGATAACGGCGCGCTGGAGTACACCACCATCGTGGCGTCCCCGGCATCCGACCCGGCCGGCTTCAAGTATCTGGCACCGTACGCCGGTTCGGCCATCGGCCAGCACTGGATGTACGGCGGCAAGCACGTCCTCATCGTGTTCGATGACCTGTCGAAGCAGGCCGAAGCCTACCGCGCCGTGTCGCTGCTGCTGCGCCGCCCGCCGGGACGCGAAGCCTACCCGGGCGACGTCTTCTACTTGCACTCCCGTCTGCTGGAGCGTTGTGCAAAGCTCTCCGACGAGCTCGGTGCAGGTTCCATGACCGGTCTGCCGCTGATCGAGACCAAGGCGAACGACGTGTCCGCCTACATCCCGACCAACGTCATCTCGATCACCGACGGCCAGATCTTCCTGCAGTCGGACCTCTTCAACGCCAACCAGCGTCCCGCTGTCGACGTCGGTGTCTCCGTGTCCCGCGTCGGTGGCGCCGCCCAGGTGAAGTCCATGAAGAAGGTCTCCGGTACCTTGAAGCTGGAACTGGCCCAGTACCGCGACATGCAGGCCTTCGCCATGTTCGCCTCGGACCTGGATGCGGCCTCCCGCCAGCAGCTGACCCGTGGCGCACGCCTGATGGAACTGCTGAAGCAGGGCCAGTACTCGCCGTTCCCTGTTGAGGACCAGGTCGTTTCCATCTGGGCCGGCACCAACGGCTACCTCGACGACGTTCCGGTTGAGGACATCAACCGCTTCGAGACCGAGTTCCTGGAGCACCTCAAGCACAAGTCCTCCATCCTGACCACGCTGGCGCAGACCAACGTGATGAGCGACGACACCGCAGAAGCACTGAAGACCGCGATTGTGGACTTCAAGAAGGGCTTCTTCGGCGAGGGCGACAGCCTGCTGGTCGGTGCGGGGCACGAGGAGTACGCCCCGATCGATGAAGACCAGGTCGACCAGGAAAAAATCGTCAAGCAGAAGCGCTAGTTCCGTAGGCCGGGACTGCCGGATCCCTCGAGGGTCCGGCAGTCCCGGCCCAACGGAAGCTTAGGAAAGGATAAGTATGGGAGCCCAGATTCGGGTCTACCGCCAGAAGATCAGCTCGACGACGTCGATGCGCAAGATCTTCAAGGCGATGGAACTGATCGCTACCTCGCGCATCGGCAAGGCCCGCGCACGCGTAGCGGCTTCACTGCCTTACGCAAACGCGATTACGCGTGCCGTTTCTGCTGTCGCAAGCCAGAGCGAAATCGACCACCCGCTGGTGACCGAGCCGGAGCAGATCCGCCGGGCCGCCGTGCTGGTCGTCACCTCCGACCGCGGCCTCGCCGGGTCCTACTCCGCGACCGTGCTCAAGCAGGCCGAAGGCCTCGTCGAGCTGCTCCACGAGGAGGGCAAGGAAGTCAAGATGTACCTCATGGGCCGCAAGGCGCAGGCGTACTTCGACTTCCGGAACCGTCCGTACGAGCGGGTCTGGACCGGCAACACGGACGCTCCGCAGTTCGAGACCGCACGCGAGGTGGGCGAGGCCCTCCTGGCCGACTTCGCCGAGGTCTACGAAGAGGGCGGTGTGGACGAGATCCACGTCGTCTACACGCGGTTCAAGTCCATGGTGACGCAGGAACCGACGGTCATCCGTCTGCTCCCGCTGGAGGTCGTCGAGGAACAGGCTGCCTCCGAGTCGGAGCTGCTGCCGCTCTACGAATTCGAACCGGAGACGGAGCAGGTCCTCGATGCCCTGCTGCCGCGCTACATCGAGTCACGCATCTTCGCCGCCATGTTGCAGGCCGCAGCTTCCGAGCTCGCAGCCCGCCAGCGCGCGATGAAGTCCGCCGGCGACAACGCCACGGAGCTCATCAAGAAGTACACGCGTCTGCGCAACACTGCCCGCCAGGCTGAAATTACGCAGGAGCTTTCCGAGATCGTGGCCGGCGCCGACGCACTGAACGCGTCCTAGCCTGCCCGTCACGGGCCCAGCTGTACCTGCACCACAGAACGAACTTAACCGCCCACGCCATCTACTGAGTGAAGTGAGAGAGATGACTGCCACTGCTACCGAACACGTAGCCGCGACGTCCGGTGCCACCGGCCGTATTGCACGTGTTATTGGCCCGGTTGTCGACGTCGAATTCCCGGCTGACGCAATCCCCTCGATTTACAACGCTCTCACCACCGAGATTTCTCTCAACGGTGAGACCAAGACCATCACCTTCGAAGTTGCGCTGCACCTCGGCGACAACCTCATCCGCGCCATCTCGCTGCAGGCGACCGACGGCCTGGTCCGCGGCACCACCGTGGTCGACACCGGTGCCCCGATCTCCGTGCCCGTTGGCGACGGCGTCAAGGGCCACATCTTCAACGTCCTGGGCCAGCCCCTGGACGTCGCGGAGTCCGAACTGCAGGTCTCCGAGCGCTGGCCGATCCACCGCAAGGCCCCCGCCTTCGCGACCCTTGAGGGCTCCACCGAGATGCTCGAGACCGGCATCAAGGTTATCGACCTCCTCACCCCGTACATCAAGGGTGGCAAGATCGGCCTGTTCGGCGGCGCCGGCGTCGGCAAGACCGTGCTGATCCAGGAAATGATCACCCGTGTTGCCCGCAACTTCGGCGGTACCTCGGTGTTCGCCGGCGTGGGTGAGCGCACCCGTGAAGGCAACGACCTCTGGGTCGAAATGGAAGAGGCAGGCGTCCTCAAGGACACCGCCCTTGTGTTCGGCCAGATGGATGAGCCGCCGGGAACGCGTCTGCGCGTGGCCCTGTCCGCCCTGACCATGGCGGAGTACTTCCGCGATGTGCAGAACCAGGACGTGCTGCTCTTCATCGACAACATCTTCCGTTTCACCCAGGCAGGCTCCGAGGTTTCCACCCTCCTCGGCCGCATGCCGTCCGCCGTGGGCTACCAGCCCAACCTGGCCGATGAGATGGGCCTCCTGCAGGAGCGCATCACCTCGACCAAGGGCCACTCCATCACCTCGATGCAGGCCATCTACGTTCCCGCGGATGACTACACCGACCCGGCTCCGGCAACGACCTTCGCACACCTCGACGCGACCACGGAACTCTCCCGTGAAATCGCTTCCCGTGGTCTGTACCCGGCCGTTGACCCGCTGACGTCGACCTCGCGCATCCTGGATCCGCAGTACATCGGCAACGACCACTACAACACGGCCGTCCGCGTGAAGCAGATCCTGCAGAAGAACAAGGAACTTCAGGACATCATCGCCATCCTCGGTGTCGATGAACTCTCCGAAGAGGACAAGATCGTCGTGTCGCGTGCACGCCGTATCCAGCAGTTCCTCTCGCAGAACACCTACACCGCCAAGCAGTTCACCGGCGTCGAGGGCTCCACCGTGTCCATCAAGGACACCGTGGAAGGCTTCGCGGCGATCTGCGACGGCGAGCTGGACCACATCGCAGAGCAGGCGTTCTTCAACGTCGGCGGCCTGGATGACGTCGAGCGCCAGTGGGCCAAGATCCAGGAACAGACCAAGTAATATGGCTGAGCTTGAGGTTGAGATTGTCGCAGCGGACCACTTCGTGTGGTCCGGAGCGGCCAAGATGGTCAAGGCCCGCACCAGCGATGGTGAAATCGGAATCCTGCCCGGCCACTCGCCCCTGCTGGCGATTCTGGCCGAAGGTGAACTGGCCATCGAGCCTGTTTCCGGTGACCGCATCGCAGTGGACGTTGACGGCGGATTCTTCTCCGTCGACAACAACCGCGTGGTGATCGTGGCCGACAACGCCCAGATGGGTGATTCGGCTACTGCGGGGATCCGCTAGCCCTACCTTGATGGACGATACTGGTCTTCCGTTCATCATTCTGGCAACGGCGTTTGCGTTGCTGGTCTTCGCACTGTGCCTCTCCGGGGTGCGCCGCATTAATCTGCGGCGCGCCCTGGGCACGGTGGACGCCTCCATTTGCGTAGCTGGAAACAGCTGGCAGATGGGGGTTTGTCGTTATCAGGACAACGACCTCGAGTGGTTCCGTCTTGCCTCCCTGAGCGTCCGTCCGAAATACACCTTCCGCCGCAGCTCGCTGGAGCTGATCGGCCGGCGTCCGCCCACCGAAACCGAACTGGTGAAGGTGCAGCCGGAGTCCGTCATCGTCGAACTGCGCTACGAGGGCCGGGACGTCCTGCTGGCCATGCGCTTCGACGCGTACACCGGGCTCTCTTCCTGGCTTGAGGCAGGCCCCGTCATCGGCGTCGGCACCTGGCGCTAACCGCCTTGGACTTCATCGAAGACATCCGGCTGGTGGACGGGCCGGTGCTCTGGGTTGCCTGGGCTGCCGCGGCCGCCGGTGCCGCCTACCTGCTCTGGAAGAGCGGCCGCCGGCATACCCCGGGGGCGACGGCGGTGGTCGTCGGCTCCGCCCTGCTGCTGGGCGCCGGGCTGGTCGCCGGAGTCCATCTCCTCCTGATCTACGTCTTGTCCGTCTTCCCCGAGGAACTGCCCTGGGAGACACTGGCCTGGAGCGTTCCCGGCGTCGCGGCCCTGCTGTTCTGGCTGCTCAGGCTGCACGGCATCTGGGGCCGCCGGCCCTTCCTCGCCGCCATTCCCGGACCCGTCCTGCCGGTGGTGCACCGGATCCGCGCCACCGCAGTGGCCACGGCAGCCCTGCTGGGCGTGCTGCTCCTCTCCGCCGTCCAGATCAACTCCTACTTCGGCCTCAACCACACCGTGAGCGACCTGACCGGCACCGCCGTCGCGCGCATTCCGGTGCTGGAGGACGCGTTGCGCAGGCAGCCCGGGGGAGCCGCCGCGGTTCCGTTGGCCGACTGGACGGCCCCGAACGGCCTGCCGCCGGACGGCACGGTCCGCAAGGCCACCATTCCCGGCACGGCGTCCGGCTTCCAGAGCCGCGACGCCTACATCTACTTCCCGCCGGCGTACAGTGCCACACCCCGGCCCGCGCTGCCCGTCCTGGTCCTCTTCTCCGGCCAGCCCGGGGCCCCGGCCGACTGGCTGACCGGCGGCGCCCTGCGCAGCCGAATGGACCGCTTCGCCGCGGACCACGGCGGGGTGGCCCCGATCGCGGTGGTGGTGGACCCCAACGGGTCCGCCTCCGGCAACACGCTCTGCATGGACAGCCGCATCGCCAAGGCCGACACCTTCCTCTCCCGCGACGTGCCTGACTGGATCCGGGCCACCCTCGACGTCGACGCCGACCCGCACCAGTGGGCCGCCGGCGGATTCTCCTTCGGCGCCACCTGTGCCATGGAGATGGTGACCCGCCACCCCGAGGTGTACAGCGCCGCCCTGGCGTTCTCCAGCGAAAAGGAGCCGTCCCTGGCCAAGGAGCGCCGCAAGACCATCGACGCCTCCTTCGGCGGCGACACCGCGGCCTTTGAGGCACAGACCCCGCTGCGCCTGATGCAGGAACGCCGGTACGAGGGCAACGCCGTGTATTTCGGCGCCGGCGAACGTGACCCCGAGTTCATCGAGTACATGGCCCTGCTCGCAGGGGCCGCACGGAAGGCCGGCTTCACCGTGGAGGACCACCGGATCGCCAACGCCGGGCACTCCTGGGAAGCGGCGTCGCGCGGCATGCCCGGCGGCCTGGACTTCCTCGCCCAGCGGTGGGGGATCAAACGGTGAGCGGGCTGCACGGCATCCTCCGGCAGGCCCGTCAGCTCCCCGTCACCCTGTCGGTCCTGGCCCTCTTCCTCTTTGCCGGTGCGGCCACCGGCAGCTTCCTCGCCGGGCCGCCGGAACCGCTGCTGGACTTTGCCTCCGTCAGCGTCCAGGGGCTGCAGGCCGGGCACTGGTGGACCATGTTCACCTCGCTGTTCTTCGCCACCAACCCGCTGGCGTACCTCGCGGCGTCGCTGATGATCCTTGGCCTGATGGGCGTCGCCGAGCGGCGGGTGGGCTCGCTCCGCACGGCCGTGTTCTTCCTCGCCGGCCAGTTCGCCGCGGTGTCCCTGTTCCTGCTGGTCACCCAGCTGGCGCGCTACGCCGGGGATGGCTGGCTGGGCCTGATGGTCGATGCCCCGCTGATAGGACCCTACGCGGCAATCCTCGCCGTGGCCCTGGCCGCCTGCGGGCTGCTGCCCACCCTGTGGCAGCGCCGGCTGCGGACCGCGGTACTCTCGGTGGCACTGCTGCTGGTGCTGTACGTGGGCCACCCCGAGACGGTGGTGGGCCTCTCCGGTGCCGTGGTCGGCCTGCTGGCCGGGTGGTGGCTGCAGGGGGACAAGGGCACCCTGCAGCGGCACCGATCCACCGGGCGCGAGACCCGGAACCTGCTCTCGCTCACCGTGGCGATCTTCGCCGTCGGGCCGATCCTCACCGCGGTGGTGCGGACCGCGAACGGTCCGCTTGCCTTGCTGCGCGACGTCGTGCTCAACCCGCTGCCCACGCTGAACCAGCTGGAGCAGAACTGCGGCGGCGCCGTGGATGCCTCGTGCCTGGAGGCGGGCCGGCTGGGCTTCGCCGGGCCGCTGGGCCTGGCCCTGGCCGTGGTGCCGGTGGTCCTCCTGCTCATCTGCGCCGACGGCATGCGGCACGGACGGCAGCTGGCGCTGCGGATCGCTATCCTGGTCCAGCTGGGCGTGACGGCGCTGGCCGCGGTCTACCTGGCCCTGTTCGCCCGCATCCCGCATTACCCCAACCGGCCACACACGGCCATCATGGGCTCGGGCTTCGTGCATATCCTGCCGCTCGCGGCGGTGCCGCTGGCGCTGGTGCTGCTGCTGTTCGCCAACCGCCGGCTCTTCCGGGTCGAAACCACCCGGCGGGCCCGGCGGACCCTGGCGCTGACCGTGGGCGGGACCTTCCTGGTTCTGGCCGGCGCGTACACCGGCGCCTGGTTCGCCGCCGGGGGACTGGAGCGCGACGGCGGTTGGCTGGGCCTGGCGGCCGAGCTGGCGCGGCAGTACCTGCCGTTGCCCATCCCGGGGACCTACAACCGGGTCTTCCAGGACCGGAATCCCGTGGAGGCCTTCCTCTTCGCCTACTCCGGCATCGCCTTCTGGGTGGTGGCGCTGGCCGGGGTGTGGCTGGTGCTGCTCCGCCGGGCGCACGGCACCGACGCCGGCCACGGCGACCGGGAGGTGGCACGCCGGCTGGTGCACCAGGGCGGCGACTCGCTCTCCTGGATGGCACTCTGGGAGCCGAACAAGTTCTGGTTCAACCAGGCCGCCCGCGGTGCGGTGGCGTATCAGCAGCACAACAACGTGGCGCTGACCCTCGGCGGACCGCTTGGACCCGCGGCGAACCGGCTGGATACCGCCGAAGGGTTCCTGGACTTCTGCGCGGACAATGCCCTGATTCCGTGCTTCTACTCCTGCACGGATGAAATCTGGCCGCTGCTGCAGGCCCGCGGCTTCCGGCGGCTGGCCGTTGCCCAGGAGACGCGCCTGGGCCTGCAGGAGCTGACCTTCAAGGGCAAGGAGTGGCAGAACGTCCGCACGGCGATGAACCGCGCGGCCAAGACCGGAGTGCACGCCGTCTGGGGCCGTTACCGCGACTTCTCGCCGGCGCTGCGCGCGCAGCTCAGCGAGGTCTCGGAGGAATGGGCGGCCCGGAAGTCCGTTCCCGAGATGGGCTTCACCCTGGGCGGCCTGGACGAGCTGATGGACGACGAGGTGCTGTGCTGCCTGGCCGTGGACGCCGAGGGCCGGGTGCAGGGCGTCACCAGCTGGCTCCCCGTGTACGACGGCGGTGCGCTGGTCAGCTGGACCCTGGACTTCATGCGGCGCCGCGGCGACGCCTTCCCGGGGGTGATGGAGTTCCTGATCGCCTCGGCGGTGACGGAACTGCGCGACTCGGTGGACGTCATTTCCCTCTCCGGATCGCCGCTGGCGCGCGACGAATCCCGCGACGAGGCCCGCGACGACGACTCCGACGGTGCCGGCGGCGAGGGCCTGGCCGGGATCCTGGACGTGGTGGGCCGGGCGCTTGAACCGGTCTACGGCTTCCGCTCGCTGGCGACGTTCAAGTCCCGCTTCAAGCCGGAGTACCGCACGCTCTACCTGTACTACCAGGACCCGCTGCAGCTTCCGGCCATAGGCCGGGCGCTCAGCCGGGCCTACCTGCCCGACCTGTCCGTGCGCCAGAGCGCCCGGCTGCTGCGGACGCTCGTGCGCTAGCGGGGACGGCGGAACGCAAAAAAATGATCCCCGGCAAAAGCCGGGGATCATTTTCTTAAGCCGGGAATGCTTCTAGCGCATTCCTGAAGACCTCATTAGACG
Source organism: Arthrobacter sp. NPDC080082 (assembly GCF_040686595.1). Classification (NCBI taxonomy): domain Bacteria; kingdom Bacillati; phylum Actinomycetota; class Actinomycetes; order Micrococcales; family Micrococcaceae; genus Arthrobacter; species Arthrobacter sp. NPDC080082. The sequence continues at coordinate 20,270 of NZ_JBFBKQ010000002.1, forward strand.
ACCGTGACGCCGGTGGCCTGCGGGCCCTTGGCACCCTGGCCGATTTCGAACTGAACGCGCTGGTTCTCATCGAGGGTCTTGAACCCGCCGGTCTGGATTTCGGAGTAGTGGACGAAGACGTCGCCGTCGGAGTCATCCGGGGTAATGAAGCCGAAGCCCTTTTCAGCGTTAAACCACTTGACGGTTCCCTGAGCCATTTAATTCTCCTCATTGTCGAACTTGAGAAAGTCCGGCGCACCTTACGCCGGGCTTAGTCACTCCGCGGGAAGAACCTTGGCATCCGCCCGGTACTCCGGGTTTCGGCGTCAGGAGCTTCACGCTCGCAACATGTCTTGCGAGCATGAAAAACACCTACACAAAGACTGTTCTAAGAATTTCATGCCCCCACAGTCAGGTCAACGGGCGCGGCTGATAAATCCACAAATTTTATGTAACAAGCTGGTGAACCAATTGGTGCGTGATTGCGGTGCAATTGCCGCGCTTAGAAGAGGCGGGATTCGCTGTCGTCCACACCGCGCATCGCGTCATAGTCCAGCGTTACGCAATCAATGCCGCGGTCGGTGGCGAGGACCCTTGCCTGCGGCTTGATCTGCTGGGCGGCAAAGATACCGCGAACGGGAGCCAGGAGCGGGTCGCGGTTGAGCAGTTCGAGGTAGCGGGTCAGCTGTTCGACGCCGTCGATGTCGCCCCGGCGCTTCAACTCGATGGCGACGGTGCCGCCGTTCGCGTCGCGGGCCAGGATGTCCACCGGCCCGATCGCGGTGAAGTACTCGCGGCGGATCAGCGAAAATCCCTCGCCCAGGGTCTCGATCTGGTCAGCCAGCAGGCGCTGCAGGTCCGCCTCCACGCCGTCCTTGATCAGTCCAGGGTCCTGGCCAAGGTCGTGCGAGGTGTCATGGAGCTGTTCGTGGATGTTGATGATCAGCCGGTCGTCGGTCTTGGTGGACTGCACGGTCCACTGCTCGATCACGCCGACCTCGACGTCGACCTCGTCCGGGGTGGACACCCGGAGCCGGGCGGGCGGGCTCATCCAGTTCAGCGGCTTGTAGGAACCGCCGTCGGAATGGACCAGCACGGAGCCGTCCGCCTTGACCACCAGCAGGCGGGTGGCGAGGGGGAGGTGGGCCTTGAGCCGGCCGACATAATTAACGGAGCAACGGGCTATCACTAAACGCACCCGGTCAACACTACCGGCAGCGGGGAGGCGCCGCGGCTTGGACACCGTCCGGGGACCCGCTGGGGCAGAATGGGACCATGCCCCGTTCCAACCGCCCCCGCCGCCCCGCCCCGGGCAACGGGGGCGCCCGGCAGCCCGGCAAGCACAGCGGGCCGGTGCCCGAGCTGGACCTGGAACGCGCCCGGACCGGGATTGCCCGCCGGGAAAGCGCCCCGGACGGTGAATGGATGGTCCGGTCCATCTCGGCCAGCCGCGCCGGCAAGACCTATGTCTGCCCTGGATGTCTGCATGCCGTCCCGCCCGGAACCGCGCACCTGGTGGTCTGGTCCGAGGACCATCTCTTCGGTGCCGCCGCCGGGCTGGCCGAACGGCGCCACTGGCACACCAACTGCTGGACCTCGCGCACATACCGGTACCGCTAGGCGCTCACGGCTCCCGCGGGTGCCGCCCGTAGCTTCGCTAAGCTGGAGGGCATGACTTTCGACCCGGCCTCGTACGACTTCACCCAGCCCGCCGCCCCGACCCCCATCCGGGCCGCCACGGTGCTGCCGGCACGGCGGGAGAACATCGAGCTGCGCACCGCGGACGGTCACCTGCTGGTGGGCGAACTCGCGCTGCCGGAGTCCGGCGAGGTCCGGGCCACCCTGATCACCCTGCATCCGCTGCCCACGCACGGCGGCTTCATGGATTCGCACGTCTACCGCAAGGCCTCCTACCGGCTGCCGGCCCTGGCCGGCGTCGCCGTGCTGCGCTTCAACACCCGCGGGACATCGTCGCCCCGGGGAACCAGCGGCGGCAGCTTCGAGGAGGGCGTCGGCGAACGGATGGACGTCGAGGCGGCGGTGCGGTTCGCGGTGGACCGCGGCCTGCCGAACCGCTGGCTGGTGGGCTGGTCCTTTGGCACCGAACTGGCCCTCATGTACGGCGCGGTGGAACCCGTAGCCGGAGAGATAGAGGGCGCCATCCTGCTCTCGCCCCCGCTGCACCGCGCCACGGACGTGCACCTCAAGGAATGGGCTGCCGCGGGCAAGCCGCTCAAGGTGCTGGTCCCGGAACACGACGACTACCTGCAGCCTGCCGCCGCGGCCGAACGCTTCGCCCTGGTGCCCCAGGCCGACGTCGTCGGCGTCGACGGCGCCAAGCACCTCTGGGTGGGGGAGAAGTACGCCGGACGGGTGCTGAACGAGATCGTCGCCGAGGTTCTGCCGGGGACGGCGCAGCCGCTTCCCGAGGAGTGGGACGGCCCGGTGGCCACGGCGCACGCCTGAGAGGTGAGCGCCTGCCGGGGTGAGTGCCTGCCGGTTTAGTGCTTGTCCGGGTTAGTGCTTGTCCTGGCGGACGATGAAGATTTCCTTGACCAGGAGCATGATGGCCGCGGCCGTCGGGATCGCGATCAGCGCGCCGAGCACACCCAGCAGGCTGCCGCCGGCGATCACCGAGATGACCGCCACCGCGCCGGGCACCGCCACGGCCTTCTGCATGATGCGCGGCGAGACGAAGTAGGCCTCGAACTGCAGGTAGGCGAAGTAGCAGATCGCGAAGACGACGGCGGTCTGCCAGCCGGCGGTCAGGGCGATCAGGGTGACCAGGATGCCGGCGATCATGCCGCCGACCAGGGGAATGAAGGCCAGCAGCGCCACGACGAAGGCGAGCAGCACCGCGAACGGCACGCCCACGATGGTCATCACGATGAAGGCGAAGAGCGCGTTGAGCAGTGCCACGCAGACTTGGCCGATGACGTAGTTGCCGACCGAGCCGGTGATCTCCTCCGACAGGGCCTCCACGCGCGGCCGGCGGGAGCGCGGGGCCAGGCGGTAGCCCCACAGCTTCATCGAGGGCATCGCGGAGAGGAAGTACAGGCTCAGCACCAGGACGATCAGGGCGCCGAAGAGGCCGTTGGCGATGGTGGAGCCGACGCCCACCACGCCGCCGAAGATGCCGCCCATCGCGTCCGGGTTGTTGACGAACTTCTCGAGTTCCTGCGTGATCCGGTCCCGGACGCCGAACTGGCTGTCCAGGCTGCGGAAGAAGTCCGAGTCGATGAAGTCCTGGATCCACTTGGGGGCCTCCTGGACGATCTGGGTCACCTGGGCCACGATGGTCGGGATCAGGGTGGCGAAGAACCCGGCGACGGCAAGGGCCAGGACGGCCACCGAGACCAGGATGCCGGCCGGCCGGGGCACCTTGCGTTTCTCCAGCCAGCGCACCACGGGATCGAGCCCGAGAGCGATGAAGAGCGCGGTCAGGATCCAGAGCAGCAGTTGGGTGATGTTGGAGCCGATCCAGTAGACCAGCAAGGCCACGCCGACGCCCACGGTCCCCATGAACCCGACGTAGAGCGGATGCTGCGCGGAAATCCGCGGCCCGGGACGGCCGAAGCGGGTCTCCTCGGTGTCCTCAAGAGCGGCGTCGGCGTCGTCCAGCTGCTCGGGCGGCAAATCGAAGCGCAGCCGGGGCTGTGCGCCGGGCAGGGGTTGCCGCAGGCGGCGGGCCATCGCGGCCAGGAACCCGGCCGGAGCCTGGGCAGGCCGCGCGACGGATTCCGGGGGAGCTGCCTGTCCTGAGGGGGACGAATCCGTGGGGTCAGTCACTGCGCTGCAAGCCTTTTTCTCTCAATTTTCCCCGGAATTCCGCGGCTGCGGGGCCGGTGTGACGATCACCGCAAACACTATCAGCAGCCTTGCTACCGGGCGGATCGACGGGCCGGGACGGTTCGGAAAAGGGGCTTGACAAGCCGCCCGATCTGACTCGGAGGTAACAAAACGGTTACTCTTAAAACTACGTGTCCGCTGATGATAGGTAATATTTTGCGTTTCAAGACTGCAGTTGCACTTGTGCTGCTCGGCCTCCTGACACTGCTGGCGGGGATCGGGCAGAAGACAATCTGGGCTCCGCCGGCGACGGTGACGGCCGGCGTCCCGGCCAACGGCACCGCCGCGCCGCTGACGGTGGTCGACCAGAAGCTGCGCACCCTGCACGGCGGCACGGTCAAGATCCACGTCAAGGGTGAAGGCAACTTCCTGCTGGCCTCCGGCCGCCCCGACGACGTCAACGCCTGGGTGGGCAAGACGGCCCACAACACCATTTCCGGGCTCTCCGAGGACCGCAAGTCCCTGACCGTCGAGCACGCCGACGGCGAGGCCACCGCGCCGTCGCCCGCCGGTTCGGACCTCTGGGTCTCCACCGAGAACGCCAACGGCGAGCTGGACTACTCGTGGACTCCGCCGGCCGACGGCGACTGGTCGCTGCTGCTGGCCACCGACGGCACCAAGGCCGCCCCCTCGGACATTTCGATGACCTTCCCCAATGACACCTCCACGCCGTGGGCCATCCCGCTGATGGTTATCGGCGGGCTGCTGGTAGTCGGCGGCGTCGCGCTGCTGGTGCTGAAGCCCAGGCAGGGCGCGCCGCGCTCCGGCACCCCGGGCGACGGCGGTTCCGGCGGTGGCGGCTCCGATAACTCCGGCTCCGGCGATGTCGAGGCCAAGGAGGCCACCGCCGGCAGCGCCTTCGCACGCCGGGCCCGGGCCCGCGCCGCCGACCGGGCCAAGGCCCGTGAGGCCGGCTCCACCCCGGCCGACGGGGACACCGGACAGGCCCCCCGGGCCGCAACCCTGTCCACGCGCCGCCGCGCCGCGGGTGCGGCCGTGGCCCTGCTGACCGCCACCGCAGTCGCCGGCACGGGCGTTGCCGCCCAGGCCAGCCAGTCGCCGTCGCCCGCCCCGAGCGGAAGCACCGGCACGGCCGCCCCCTCCGCCGGCGGGACCCCGATCCTGCTGGATGCCCAGTTCCGCCGGATCCTGGAACAGGTCTCCGCGGCCACGGACGCCGGTGACGCCGCCAAGGACGCGGCCAAGCTCGCCCCGCGCGTCGGCGGGACCGAACTCGAGGTCCGCACGCAGAACTACAAAATCCGCTCGCAGGTGGGCAGCTACGAATCCCGGATGCCCGTGCGCGCCACCAAGCTGCTGACCACCGTGGTGAGCTCCAAGCGAGACTGGCCCCGCTCCGTCATGGCAGTCACCCAGGGCGACGGCAACGTGGTCCCGCAGCTGCTGACGCTGGTCCAGGCGTCCCCGCGCGAGAACTACAAGCTGGTCGGCGCGACGCCGCTGCAGCCGGGAACCACCTTCCCCGCGATCAACCGCGGCGGCACGGAGACGCTGGGCGCCGGCGACAAGTCCGGCCTGCTCTACAGCGGCCAGGAGGCCCTCGCTGGCCTGGGCGACCGCCTGACCAACGCCGACTCGGCCTTCAAGGACAAGCTCGCCGAGGGCCAGTCCTCGCCGTACATCGCCGACACCCTGGCCTACCAGGCCGACGTGGTGAAGTCCGGTGCCAACGGAAACTTTGCCTTCACCCACAAGGCTGTTCCCGAGGACACCGTGGTGTTCCGCACCGCCGACGGCGGGGCCCTGGTCCTGGGCCGGCTCAACTTCGGTTTCGACGGCACGCCGAAGAACTCCGGCGACAAGCTGACCATCGGGGACGACGCCGCGGCCCTGGCCGGCGGCAAGGAGACCAGCACCGGCATGGTCCTGAACTTTGCCGAGTCCGTGGCGGTCTACGTGCCGCCGGCGGGGTCCAAGGATCCGATGAAGCTGGTGGCCGCCACCCGCGGCCTGGTCGGGGCGAGCTTCAAGTAGTCCCGGCCGCGGGCGGAGTCGATAGAGTGGTTCCATGACTTCGCCCGCATCCCGCCCGGTCCCGCCCGCAGCCGCAAACCCGATCAACCTGCGGGGCGCCGTCGATCTTTCCTCGCTGAAGCAACGCCCCGCACCGCCCGCCGGACCGGGGTCCACGCATGCCGGAGCCGCCCAGCCCGGATCCGCCCAGCAGCCAACGGACGGCGGCGCCGCCCCGTTGCGCGTCAACGTCACCGAGGCCAACTTCCAGGACCTGGTGGACCTCTCCGCCCGGGTGCCCGTCGTCATCGCCATGTGGGCCTCCTACTCACCCGGGTCCGGGGATCTGGTGGACGCCCTGGAGCAGATTGTCACCAGTTACGAGGGCCGCCTGGTTCTCGGCGCCGCCGATATCGAGGCCTTCCCGCAACTGGCCCAGGCGTTCCAGGTGCAGGCCGTTCCCACGGCCGTCGCCGTGGTGAAGGGCCAGCCCGTGCCGCTCTTCCAGGGCGGCGCCGACGAGCAGCAGGTCCGCAGCCTCTTCGATGAACTCCTCAAGGTGGCCGCCGCCAACGGCGTCACCGGCCGGATCGGCGGCGGTCCGGCCGCCGCGGAGGCCGAGGCCCCGCCGCTGCCCCCGTTGCACCAGAAGGCCTTCGACGCGATCGAGGCAGGTGACTTCGACGGTGCGGCCGCCGCGTACCGCCAGGCCCTCACCGAGATGCCCGCCGACGCCGACGCCAAGGTGGGCCTGGCCCAGGTGGAGCTGATGGGACGCCTGCAGGCCCTGTCCACCGAGGACGCCGACGCCGTCCGTGCCAAGGCCGCGGAGGAACCGGACAACCTGGACGCACAGCTGGCCGTCGCCGATCTCGACGTCGCCGGCGGGCACGTGGAGGACGGCCTGGGCCGGGTGGTGGCCTTCATCGGCCGGAACTTCGGACCGGAGCGGGAGACCGCCCGGGTGCGCCTGCTGGAACTCTTCGACGTCGTCGGCGCCACCGACGAGCGCGTGGCCAAGGCCCGCCAGAACCTGGCCCGGGTGCTGTTCTAATGGCGTCCGCACTCTTCAGCCCGCTGACCCTGCGCTCCCTGCGGCTCGAGCACCGCGGCTGGGTCTCGCCGATGTGTCAGTACAGCTGCGAACCCGAGACCGCCGAGGGCGTCCCCACCGACTGGCACCTGATGCACCTCGGATCGTTCGCCACCGGGGGAGCGGCCCTGATCCTCACCGAGGCGGCCGCCGTCAACCCCGCCGGGCGGATCAGCCCGCGGGACGCCGGCCTCTACAACGACGCCCAGGCCGAATCCTGGACCAGGATCGTGGACTTCGTGCACCGGCACGGCACCGCGGAGACCAAGATCGGCACCCAGCTCTCGCACGCCGGCCGCAAGGCCTCCAGCTACTGGCCGTTCTCCGGCAAGACCGGCACCGTCCCTGCCTCCGAGGGCGGCTGGGACCCGGTGGGCCCGGGCGCCGGTGCCTTCGACGGCTACGCGCCGCCGTCGGCCATGACCGGGGCCGAGATCGAGGGCGTGATCGCCGACTTCGTTGCCTCCGCCCGGCGGGCCGTGGAGGTGGGCTTCGATACCATCGAAATCCACGGTGCGCACGGCTACCTGCTGCACCAGTTCCAGAGCCCGCTGATCAACGACCGCACCGACGAATGGGGCGGCGACGAGGCGGGCCGTAACCGGCTCATGCTTGCCGTGGTGGACGCGGTGCGCGAGGTCATTCCGGACTCGATGCCGCTGTTGCTGAGGATCTCCGCCTCGGACTGGGCCGAGGGCGGCGTAGACGCCGAGGCCTCCGTCCGGCTCGCCCGCGCCGCCTCCGAGCGCGGCGTGGACCTGGTGGACGTCTCCAGCGGCGGCGCCGTAGCGCACCAGACGATTCCGGTGGGTCCCGGCTACCAGACCGGCTTCAGTGCCAAGATCCGACGCGAGGCCGGCGTCAAAACCGGCACGGTGGGATTGCTCACCTCCGCTGGCCAGGCGGAACACGCCGTGGCGACCGGCCAGGCCGACGGCGTGCTGATCGCCCGCGCGGCGCTGCGCGACCCGCACTGGTGGCTGCGCGCGGCCTTCGAACTGGGCCACGAGCTGGCCTGGCCGCCGCAGTACGAACGGGCCATGCCCCGGCGGACGTTCTAGCCAGCGGCTAAGATGGAAGCCATGACCAGCATGACGGAACCCCTGACGACGGCCCCCCAGAACGCCCTGGACAACGACCTCGACAACGACCCGATGCGTGAGCTTTCCGGCGCCGGGACGTCGACGGCGACGATCGAGCGTGAGGAACTGCGCCAGGAAGTGGAACCGGGAGACCGGGAGCGCTTCGCGCATTACGTCCGCAAGGAAAAGATCATGGAATCGGCCCTCTCCGGGGAACCCGTCATTGCCCTCTGCGGCAAGGTCTGGACCCCCGGACGGGATCCGAAGAAGTTCCCCGTGTGCCCCGAATGCAAAGAGGTTTACGAGGGGCTGCGCCCCGGCGGTGACGACGGCGGCTCCGGCAAGTAGGGCGTGGCATCCGGTTCAACCGAAAAAGATTGGTGTTTTTGTGCTTAGTGGGGCTTTTCCCGAACCAACAGACACGTATGGACGGGAGGCCCGCTAAGTGACGGAAACACTGTTCGGCGGTCCCGTGCTGCCGCCCGCCTATCCCGAGCGGGCCGCGTGGGGAACCGCGCCGAAACTGCGTGCCTGGCAGCAGGAGGCGCTGGATAACTACTTCGCCACCAACCCCCGGGACTTCCTTGCCGTCGCAACCCCCGGGGCCGGTAAGACCACCTTCGCCCTCCGCGTGGCCTCCATGCTGATCGATTTGGGCGTGGTCAACCGCGTGACCATCGTGGCGCCCACGGACCACCTCAAACGCCAGTGGGCCGACGCCGCGGCGAAGGTGGGCATCGCCATCGACCCGAACTTCAAGAACGCCGACGGCCAGCACGGCCGCGGCTTCATCGGCGTCGCCGTCACGTACGCGCAGGTGGCCAGCAAGCCCATGCTGCACCGGGCCAAGACCGAGGCCGCCCGCACCCTGGTGATCCTGGATGAGATCCACCACGGCGGCGAGGCGCTCTCCTGGGGCGACGGGCTCCGCGAGGCCTTCGACCCGGCCGCGCGCCGGCTGTCCCTGACCGGTACCCCATTCCGCTCGGACACCTCCCCGATCCCGTTCGTCGAGTACGCGGAGGACCGCGACGGCATCCGGCGCTCCAAGGCCGACTACACCTACGGCTACGGCAAGGCGCTGCGCGACCACGTGGTCCGTCCGGTGATGTTCATGGCCTACTCCGGCCAGATGCGCTGGCGCACCAGCGCGGGCGACGAGATGGCCGCCTCCCTGGGCGAGGCCGCCGTTACCAAGGAAATCACCTCGCAGGCCTGGCGCACCGCGCTGAACCCGGCGGGCGAATGGATCCCGGCCGTGCTGGCCGGGGCGGACAAGCGCCTGAGCGAGGTCCGGCGCACGGTGCCCGACGCCGGCGGCCTGGTCATCGCCACCGACCACGAGGACGCCCGGGCCTACGCCGGGCAGCTGAAGCGGATCACGGGGGAGTCACCCACCGTGATCCTCTCCGACGACGCCAAGGCCTCCTCCAAGATCGAGGAGTTCTCCGCCGGGGAGAAGCGCTGGATGGTCGCGGTGCGGATGGTCTCCGAAGGCGTCGACGTGCCGCGCCTCTCGGTGGGCGTGTACGCGACGTCGACCTCCACCCCGCTGTTCTTCGCCCAGGCCGTGGGCCGCTTCGTGCGTGCCCGCAAGCGCGGCGAAACGGCGTCGGTGTTCCTGCCCTCGGTGCCGCAGCTGATGGCGCTGGCTAACTCGATGGAGGCCGAGCGGGACCACGCCCTGGACCGGCCGGAGAAGGAAGACGCGGACGGGCTGTTCAACCCCGAGGATTCGCTGATGGACGAGGCGAACCGCGAGGAGAAGGCCTCGGACACGCTGATGAAGGGCAAGTTCGAGGCGCTGGATTCCCAGGCGTCCTTCGACCGGGTGCTGTTCGACGGCGGCGAATTCGGCACCGGCGGCGAGGTCGGCTCCGAGGACGAGCTGGACTTCCTCGGCATTCCCGGCCTGCTCGACGCCGAACAGGTGGGCACGCTGCTGCGCCAGCGCCAGCACGAACAGCTCAGCCGCAAGAACAAGCGCGCCCCCCAGGCGGCGGCCTCCGAGCCGGCGCCGGCGGTCCCGGACCACCGGATGCTGATGGACCTGCGCACCGAACTGGCCAAGAACGTCGCCGCCTGGTCCGCCCGGACCGGCACCCCGCACGGGGTCATCCACACCAAGCTGCGCACGGTCTGCGGCGGCCCGCCCGTCGCCCAGGCCAACGAGGAACAGCTGCAGAGCCGGCTGCGGAAGCTGCAGGACTGGTTCATCGGCCGGAAGTAGCCGGACGCCCCGCGGGGCCCGGTACGCCCGGTGCGCCCGAGCGCCCGGGCGCCCCGGAGTCACGGCACGAAAAAGGGACCGGAGTGATCCGGTCCCTTTTCGTGTCGTTCGGGGGAGCTGCTACTGGTTCGGCTGGCCGGACTGGGCGCCGCCGCCGCAGGCCTGGGAGAAGGTCTGGCCGGCCGAGGTGTATTTGCCCTTGAGCTCGTCGAGCTTGCCCTGGTCCGGGTCCTTCTCGGCGGCCTCGTCCAGGTAATCAACGATCGACTGCAGCGGTGCCTGCAGTTCCTCGGAGGCGGTGGCCTGGATCGGGCGGATCTGGTTTGCCAGGCGGGTCATGCCGAACTTGTCCGAGCTGGAGGACGGGGAGCTGGTGATCGTCTTGATCCGGTCGCAGGTCTCGGCGGTGGTCATCTTCGGGGCCGAGCAAGCGGCCGCTCCGAGGATGGTCCCGGCAGCGAGCAGGACGGTCAGGGTCTTCTTCATGATGATGTACTCCGGGATTTACTGTTCCGACGTTACTGGCAAGGATTCCGAGTCTACTGTGCGCGGCGCCGGGGCCGCGATCTCAGTCCAGCTCGACGCCGCCGAGTTCCATCTCGGCGAAGGCGTCCTCGAGGTCGTCGGCGATGCCCACGGTCAGGCTGCGCGGGACGGTGACGGTGTAGCCGGCCTGGACCGCGTCCAGGGCCGTGGCCTTGACGCAGTAGTCGGCGGCGATCCCCACGACCACAACTTCTTCGACGTCGTGGCTTTGCAGCCAGTCGTCCAGCCCGATCGCGTCCTCGTCCGCCTCCTGGCCGCCGGCTGGGCCGGCCACCGGCAGCGCGCCGGGCGTCCGGTCTCCGGTGGGTACGGCGTCGTCCGGGGCCAGCAGGCCCTCGAAGCCGGAGTAGGCGGCCGTGTACTGGCCCTTGCGGAAATACGCCTGGATGTATTCGGTGTCCAGGTCCGGGTGCAGCTCCGCCCCGCGGGTGCCGGCGACGCAGTGCCGCGGCCAGCTCTCAACAAAGTCGGGCGTGTCCGAGAAGTGCGCGCCCGGATCGACATGCCAGTCCTGGGTGGCCACGACGTGGTCGAACTGCCCGTGGTGGGCGTCGACGTATTCGCTGATCTCCGCGGCCAGTGCCGCCCCGCCTTCAACGGCCAGGGAACCGCCCTCGCAGAAGTCGTTTTGTACGTCGACAATGATCAGGGCGCGGGACATTCAGTCCTCCTCGTAGACGGTGGGGATGGCCGGTTCGCCGCGCTGCAGCCGGTTGACCACGGGCGGCAGTTCGGCCATGGAGGCGGCGTGCCGGTCGCGGGCGCGCACCACCCCCTCGGGGCCGGTCCAGCCGGGAAGCAGCTCGCCGTTCTTGATGAACTGCTGCAGCAGCTGGCGGTCGTTGCCGTCGTCCTCGGGCCGGTGGCCGATGCCGACGATCTCCTGGGTCGCGATGCCGCGGTCGTTGAGCCGGCGCAGCGCGTATTTGCGGCCGCCCTTGCTCGCCTTGTTCTTCGCCGCCTTCGCGACCGCGACGAACTCGCCGTCGTCGTTGGTGCGGCTGACGAGCTTGTAGACCAGGCTTGCCGTCGGCGCGCCGGACCCGGTGACCAGGGAGGTGCCGACGCCGTAGGAATCCACCGGGGCGGACTGCAGGGCCGCGATGGCGAACTCGTCGAGGTCGGAGGTGACGATGATGCGGGTGTTGACATTGCCGAGGTCATCGAGGAGCTGGCGTACCCACTGGGCCTGGGCCACCAGGTCGCCGGAGTCCAGGCGGACCGCGCCGAGCTTGTCCCCGGCGAGGTCGACGGCGGTGCGCACGGCTGCCTCGACGTCGTAGGTGTCCACCAGCAGCGCCGTCCCCGCGCCCATGGAGGCCAGCTGGGCCTCGAAGGCGTCCCGTTCGGTGTCGTGCAGCAGGGTGAAGGAGTGGGCCGCGGTGCCGACGGTCTTGATGCCGTAGCGGCGGCCGGCCTCCAGGTTGGAGGTGCTGGCGAAGCCGGCGATCACGGCGGCGCGGGCGGCGGCGACGGCGGATTCCTCCTGGGTACGGCGGGAGCCCATCTCCACGCACGGCCGGGTGCCGGCAGCGGTGATCATCCGGGACGCGGCGGAGGCGATGGCAGAGTCGTGGTTGAGGATCGAGAGGATGTAGGTCTCCAGGACGCAGGCCTCGGCGAAGGTCGACTCGACGATCAGGATGGGGGAGTTGGGAAAGTACGCGTCGCCCTCGGCATAGCCCCAGATGTCGCCGGAGAAGGAGAAGTCCGCGAGGTACTCCAGGGTTTGTTCGTTGACCACGCCGGTGCTGCGCAGGAAGTCGATTTCCCCGGGGCCGAAGCGGAAGTTCGCGATGCCCTCAAGCAGGCGGCCGGTACCGGCGACGATGCCATAGCGGCGGCCCTCGGGCAGCCGGCGGGCGAAGGCCTCGAACACCGACTTGCGGTGGGCCGCGCCCGAGTGCAGGGCGGCCTGCAGCATGGTCAGCTCGTAATGGTCGGTGTACAAGGACGTGCGGGGGTGGTCCCAGCCGGCGGAGGTGCTCACGAAATTTACTCTAGTCCCCGACGGCTCCCTCGTCTTGCTCCGCTTCGACGCGGGGCCCTCGCCGTCGGGGGCCCACCCACCGGCTCCCTCGTCTTGCTCCGCTTCGACGCGGGGCCCTCGCCGTCGGGGGCCCACCCACCGGCTCCCTCGTCTTGCTCCGCTTCGACGCGGGGCCC